>NZ_KB891251.1 GCF_000373365.1 Parafrankia discariae | reverse complement strand
CTGTTGCATCCGGCGGGGCCGGGAGATCTTGACCGAAAATCTTCCTGTTGGAGGACGCCGGATCCGGTCGCTGGAGCACCGTCGACCGGCCGACCGAGCCCCACGAAGGCTCAACTACGGAAAGATCCGCGGTCAAGATCGGCTGGAGTCGCCGGATGCAACAGCGCCCCGCCACTGACCCAGCTGGCCAGCGGCCCACGGACAGACACCGCGGTCTCCTCACCGCCTGCCACAAGCCCTGGTAGCGGGCCTCCCGGACACCCCCCGGAGAGTGGACCACTCTCCACACCGGGCGGAGAATAGGGCTCCGTGACCGATCCTGCGAAGGCCGCGCGGCGCGCGTTGGCCCTGCTCACCGGCCAACTCCACCTCGTACGCCACGACGACGGCCCGGACACCACCGCGCTGCGGGCAGCACGCCACCACCTCGCCACGCTCCTGCGCGACGCCAGCACCCACACCCCGATCGAGACGATCACCAGCGTGGAACGGCTGACCGTCGGACTCCTCCTCCAACTCGCCAAGACCACCCACACACCCCCGCACCAGATGCTCCAGGACATCGCCGTCCTCCACGCCCACCAGAGCGCCGACGCCGACCCGGCCGTCGCCCTGCTGACCGCCCGCCTCGACATGGCCACCCCGACCCCGGCCACGGCACCGTTGGACGCGGTACGCCAGGACCTGATCGTCGAGGCTGTGCACGGCAACCCGCAGCGCACCCTGCGCACCCTCACCACGATCGCCACCGCGCTGCTCGTCACCCTCGCCGAAGCCCTGGGCACTACGCCCGAGAATCTGATCGCCCGTCTCGCTCCCGACACCTCCCCGCCCGACCACTGACCTGAGGTGCCTCACCTGGGGACTCGCCGACCGGATACTCGTGATCGCAGAGGAGCTGGGTGCAGTCGCCCGGGACGGCCTCCTCATGTTCGTATGACCGAGCCCCAACCACGAATTCGATGGCGTTCTCGTCCGGGTCGACGCAGACACGTGGCGATGCCGATCAATCGCGGTGAGAGTCTCCTGCGGCCGGACCCCTTCTACCCTCATGAGCCGCCCACGGGTGCCCCATAAGCCGGATGCCGGACTCCCATGGCAGAAGCTTCTGGTCGTGATGAACCGATTCCGGTGGATGCGACAGACCCGTCCGGACGATCACGCGATACGGTACGCAAGACATCGCGGATACACGGTCCGCAGATATGAACGGGGAATACTCATGGCGCAGAAGACCATCGTTTCGCTGATCGACGACCTCAGTGGAGAAACGGCCGACGAGACACTCCGATTCGGACTGGACGGTGCGCAGTACGAGATCGACCTGTCCGAGGCGAACGCCACACAACTGCGGGAGGCACTGGCCGCGTTCGTCACGGCGGCCCGCCGTTCCGGTGGCCGTGCCGCCGGCGGACGGCGCGGCCCGCGCGCCGCCTCACCGCGCTCCACGGGAACCGACCGCAGCGCCGACATCCGCGAATGGGCACGCACCAACGGCTACACGGTCAGCGACCGGGGTCGTATCGCCTCCACCATCGTCGAGGCATTCGACCAAGCCCACTAAATAAGTACCAGCCCGGCATGACCACTGCGTGGCTGTTGCATCCGGCCGGTGCAGGCCTTCGTGCTTGAGTTCGGGCATGATCAGGTGATGCGTCGACGGGTTCTGTTGCATCGGCTCTGTTGCATCCGGCCGGTGTAGGCCTTCGTGCTTGAGTTCGGGCATGATCAGGTGATGCGTCGACGTCGTGTCCGTCCACCGGTCCCAACGTCGGAGTTCGCCGGGTTCCGGTTCCCGCCGGAGGTGATTGTCCTGGCGGTCCGCTGGTATCTGCGGTTCGCCCTGTCGTACCGGGATGTTGAGGAGCTCCTGGCCGACCGCGGCCTCGAGGTTGATCACGTGACCGTGTACCGGTGGGTGCAGCGCTTCACGCCCTTGCTCGTCGACGCCGCGCGGCCTTGCCGGCATCGTCCCTGCGGCAGGTGGTTCGTCGACGAGACCTACGTCAAGGTCGCCGGACGGTGGACGTACCTGTACCGGGCGGTTGACCAGCACGGGCAGGTCATCGACGTCCTCGCCAGCGAACGACGCGACCAGGCCGCGGCCCGAAAGTTCTTCACCGCGGCACTGTCCCACGGCCGCCGGCCGGTCGAGGTCACCACCGACAAGGCACACGTCTACCCAAGGCTCCTCGACGAGCTACTCCCCGAGGCCTGCCACGTCGACGCCGCCCGGGAGAACAACCGGATCGAAGCCGACCACAGCCGCCTGAAAGCCCGGCTCCGACCCATGCGCGGACTGAAACGCCTACGTTCCATCCAGACGATCAGCGCAGGTCATGCGTTCGTCCAGAACATCCGCCGCGGCCACTACGAACTCGGGACCGGCACCGACCCGCACACACGGCTGACAGCCGCGTTCACCGAACTCACCCTCGCGATCTGATCACCCGCCCGGCAGGGTCAACCATGCCCTGACTTCCCCCAATGCAACAGACCCGGTCTGGCTGATCCCGATGTGGGCGGCGTGGCGCAGGGCCCGGGTGTGGGCCGCGAGATCGGTCGGGTTGATCGCGGTGCCGGTGGTGGCGGCGTCGACGGTGAGGCGGTGCGGGGCGACGAGGGCGTCGGCGGCCTGGGTGGCCCAGCACCAGCCGCCCGCGGGGGCGGCGGCGCTCACGGCTTGGAGTTCGCGCAGGACATGGGCGACACACAGCTGGTGGGCGGCGCTGGTGTAGGTGTCATACGGCGACCAGGCGTCGTGGACCACGACCCCGGCGAAGCCGGTCAGCACCCCGAGGGCGTCGATCCCGGCGGTCCCGCGTTTCGGATGGCAGTCGATCAGCGTGTACGTGTCGGTACGGGCGCAGTGCACCCAGTGCAAGCTGCCGGCGACCCGCAGCCCGGTCTCGTCCACGCCGATCACCTCGGCGGCGGCGAGACGCTCGCGGACAGCGGCGAGGAAACCCTCCAGGTCCGCGGCGGCGCGGGCGGCCATCGCCACGACCGTGCCCGCGGACAGAGGGATCCCGACCAGGTCGGCCAGCGCGGTCGCGGTCCGGTCCTTGGACAGGAACTGGCCCGCGTACAGGTAGACCGCCGCCGCCGTCACCCGCGGCCCGTACTGGACTGGGGCGTTCACCCCCACCGGCGCGGTCGCCTTCGTGCGTGTCCCGCAGCCGCATTCCCGCTCGAGGAGCTGATGTTCGGTCACGTGCGGGCGGAGCTCGGGCAGGTCGAAGACCTGCCGGCGTTCGGTCCGGGTCACCCGCCGGCCCGCCAGCGACGTCCCGCATCCGGCACACGGCCCCGGCTCATGCGCCACGCGCACATCGGGATCGGTGACCATCCGCAGGGTCGATCCGGGATGGCCATTCTGCCCGCCAGGGCGCCGGCCGGTCTTCGTCCGCAGCGATTTCGGGGGCGGTTTCGCCAGCCCGTCCGAACTCGGAGGCTTCGACGAGTTCCGCGACGTCTTCGCGACCTGGGCTTCCAGCTCGGCGATCCGATCCAACGCCCGCGCGAGATCCGCCTGCAAGCTCACCACCAGCGCCGCGAGCTCGTCATACGATGGCCCCGACGGCGCGGGCGGATCATCGGACACACCCGGACCCTACGGTCCGATCAACCACACCGTGCCAACGCTCCCGGACTGGCGACCCACCGAGCAGCCCCAGCCTGCCGCGAAAGCAAAAACAAACGATCTACGAGACCTGACCAGTTACGATCCCGCTATCACTCGGTCGGCCGATGATATGGTAGCCAAGTAGAATTTTTCCTTGCGATCGTCACCATCATTGGCAATCGAAGATCAGGAGTCGATAGGAGATGAGTCATTCTCCGGCCCGTCGCGCGTCGTCGAAGCGACGTGATGTCTGCGTGGCCCGCGCGTGGTGCCCGTGACGGCGACGCCCGTGGGTGCTGGACGATCCACCACGGCCGTACGGCTGGCCGAGTCGGTGAACAAGCTCTACGACCTGGATTCGGCTGCCACTGACCGGGTACTCGTCGCGGGCCTGTTGCTGCGGGTCCGTGAAATGCTTATACGCGATCTCGATTCCGTACTGAGTGATCTTGGTACAACCCACGCCCAGTATCAGGTGCTTTCCATCGTGTGCCAGGAGCCCGGAGGTCTCCAGCTCAAGGAGATCGCAGCGAGAGCCTCGGTGCACCCGACCACTATGACGAGCACCATCGACCGCCTCGTACGCGACGGCCTGATCCAGCGGTACCCCGATCCCAAGGACCGCCGGGGTACTCTGGCGGTCGCGACGCGGAAGGGCCAGAAGCTCTACACGCGAGCCCACGCGGAGCTTGCCGCCACTGAGTACGGGCTGGCTGACGTCGATTCCGAGGCCATCAAGAGCCTTGCTGACAATCTCGACCAGCTCGCCTTCGCTCTCGAGCGCCGAAGCGCGACGAACGAGTAGCCGGACCCGCCCGGCCAGGACGAACGACCCACCTTCTCCGGTGGGTCGTTCGTGACTCGTTCGGGAACGACGGCGTGCTGTCCAGCGTGGTGACCACCCGGTCTGGCCTGTGGCGCGGACACGTTCCAGGACACCAGACACCAGAGTTTGGTGGTGCCGGCAGGGGCAGGGCCGGAGTGACGGATGACGTCTGGTAGCTGACTCGGCTTGCAGTGCCGGGATCTGATCAGTCGAAAAGGCGCGTCTCGCTGCGAACAGTGCGACCGAACTCCAGGAGACGCGCGCCGGCGGTGCCGGCCTCCGCCTCGGGAATCGCTGATTCAGACTCTGCGATCACGATGTCGCCGACATTGAGACGCCGACTGCCCAGGGTTAGGCCGCCCCCGATCACGAGCGACCAGCGCCAGTCGAGAAGCCGGTGCGAAGGAATTTTCCCCCCTGGCGCCAGATTGGTGCTGAGCGCGATTCCCCGATCGGGGTCGTCGCTCTCGCCGAGTTCCCAGCGACCGCCGCCGGTCAGGCTGCCCTTGAAGAGTCCGGGCGTCCCGTCGATCGTCATCGTCTGGTTGCCCTCGTTCGCCTCGGAGCCGGACGGCCGGGCGGAGAAGTTGAAGACGCCCGCTGGGCCGTACTTGTAGATGCCCGGCCGATACATGACCCGGCCGGGGCCCCGCAGCGTCGGATGGTCGTGATATTCGGGCGCGTAGCCTCCGCCCTTTCTGTTCCGCGCGAAGACCTCCAGCAGCTGGCAGCCCCGTGGCCCGTTCACTAGCGGCCCGTACTCGACGTTCGGCGCGGTGACCAGGACGTCTCCGGGCCGCATCAACCAGTCACCGACGAGCACGGAGCCGTCGAGGACGGTGATGAACATCCAGTCGTCGTGCCAGTGCAGGGGCCAGATCTGGTTGGCCGGCATCCTGACATCGGGAATGCACATCCGGAAGTCGTCGTCGTCCGAGCCGAGATACCAGAGATCCTGCCAGGTCAACCCGCCGACGACGTCGGATAAGACGACGTCGTCAGGGCCGTTGGCCCCCCCGGGTTCCAGTCGCGTCACGGTCACACCGGGCGCAAGTCGCTCGCCGTGCGCCACCGGGAGTGGTCGAGCCGTGTCATTGACCGCGCTTCTCATCATTCCCTCGTTCGTCAATTGACCGCCGACGCACTGCTCCGTGGGCGGAAGGCCTATTTGATATTCCGACGATAGGTACGCCGTTGAATTCTGTCAACATCACGGTCGCGGGATTTGGTCCAGCCGCCGCGCCCGACAATGTAAAGGAATCCCTCCTCGTTCTCGGTCTCGCCGGATCGCTCGGGTGCGGCCCGGCTGCCCGCCAGTGTGTCCGGGTGATCTCGGGCGGGCGGCTGCGGAACTCTCCAGCGCGACGAGCGGCCCGCCCGGGCGTGTCTCGCCTGGGTGGCCCCTGTCGCCTCCGGCCGCGCAGGCCGCGCAGGCGGACGTCGACGCTGGTTGCTGGCCTCCCTGTCGGCGGATAAATGGATGACCTACTATCTGATAGCAGAGCATCAGGTGGCTGCGCAAGGGGCGGAGCCCGGCTGGTCGGTGCCCGTGCGGGCCGGGAGCGAGCGCTCGGTCCACGGGACTGTCAGCCGCCCTGGTCGCCCCGGAGCAGGTCCCGGCACAGCAGCGACGCGGCCGACACCACGGCATGCGGCGCCTCCCATGGGACGAAGTGGCCACAGTCCCGAAGCAGGAACGGGCCGAGGTGACGGGGGAACACGATCGTGGCCATCCGGTCGAAGTCGGGTGCGACCACCCGGTCGCTGGTCCCGAACAGCACCAGGACCTCGACGTCCGGGTTGGGACCGGTCCGCGCCGGCTCGCGTCGCGCGGCTGCCGAGAACGCGCTCTCGTAGGGGCCGAAGCCCGCCCGCAGCCGCGCGGCGTCCGCGAACGGTGCGGTGTGGAAGGCGACGGTCGGTGAGGTGCCGACGCCCTCCCGCTCGGTACCTGCGTCCGTGAACGCTCCCGGGTGGGCCCAGAAGCGCGAGGTGTAGAAGGTGGCGACGTAGCTCTGACGCTTCTGTGGGGTGTCGAGCTCGGCGGCGAGGCCGTCGGCGTCGGTTCCCTGCCGCAGGTAGTAGTCGCGGGCCTCCCGTGGCGAGCGCGTCCGCAGGCGCGCCATGGAGACACGGTCATACGGCAGCGGGCAGTTGAACAGCACCATCCGCTCGACGAGGCCGGGAAAGCGCAGCGCCAGATCCTGCGCGATCGGCCCACCGAGGTCACCGGCGCAGACCGTGACCCTCTCGTGGCCCAGCCCGCGGACGACGAGATTGTGCAGGTCGAGACTGTGCGAGGCGACGTCGTGGAACCCGTCGGGCCCTACTTCGCTGTCCCCGAAGCCGCGTAGGTCAGGCGCGATCACCTCGAATCCCGCGGCGACCAGCGGCTTGATCACCCGCCACCAGATGCGCTTGGTCTCCGGCCACCCGTGTACGCACAGCAGCGGCACACCGCCCACTCCGGCCCGCACGTAGGCCTGCCTGAAGCCCCGGCCGTGGTGGCCGTGCACCGCGAACCGTTCCGGATCGATCTCGTGAGGCACGACGTTCTCCCCGGCGGCCGACGCGCCGGGAGCGGACATGGTCCCCGGGCCCCGGACACGATCGCATCTTGACTGGATATAAGACTATCGGTCATCATACTATCTGCCGGGCTCCAGTCGGCGGGAGCGCACTGGAGGGTTCCACGGCCGAACCGGCGGCAGGGAGGGGACCTCATGAACACAGACGAGGGCCGAGCGATCCGCGAGCGGCCGGAGAGGGGCCCGGACCTGGCTCCCGCGGACGCCGGCACCCGCCCCTCGCCGGCCGGCGCCCGCCGGCGACATCCCCCGTGGCCCGGGCGGGAACGCGGCGCCTGGATCACCCGGCGGCACTTCTCCTGTGAAGGTTCACGCGGCTCAGGCCTGATCGCCCCGAGCGCTGCCCTCGAACCAGGCTTCTCTCGAGGTCGTCGCGATCCACCAGATGTTCTGGAGATTTCCAAGGGGAGGATTCGGTGGCTGGAAACCTCGTCTGGCTGAGGAACAGGGAGACTGGGGAGACGTATCTGGAGCTCCATCCCGTTCGTCTTTCCGGTCCGGAAGAGCCAAGCACTGACGGTGCGTTCATGCTCCGTAAACAGGATATCCCGGCGACGAACGTGCGTCTCGTGGAACTTCCCAGCCAGGGATCGCGAGCGGTTCTCCACCCGGCTCCGCGTCGACAGTTTGTGATACTGCTGCAGGGCGAACTCGATGTTGCGGTGTCGGACGGCAGTCATTATCGGCTTCTGCCCGGTGACTGGTTGTTCGCCGACGATGTCAACAGCAGGGGTCATCGGGTCGAGAACGTGGGCGAGGAGAACCTCGTAACGGTGCAGCTGGCTGTGCCGAGTGACTGGGAGTGGCCGGAGAGCCTGCCGTCCTGAGCGGCCCGCGCGCCCTGCCGGGTGGCTGAGGGGACAGGTGGCGTGTCGGCGATGACGGGACCAGACAGACACCGGGACCTCGTCAGGCGAACTCACCGAAAGGAATCGTGGTCCCTATGGAACTGACGGGCAAAGTCGCGATTGTGACCGGTGGCGCGGGCAACCTCGGCTCGGCGTGCGCTCGGCGCCTGGCCCTCGAAGGGGCGGCCGTGGTCGTGGCCGACCGCCCCGGGACGGCGGTGGCGGAGATCGTCGAGAAGATCAACGCCGACGGGGGTCGGGCCACCGGCTGTTTCGCGGACGTCAGCCGTGAGCCGGACGTCCAGGAGATGATCGCTCTCGCTGTCCGCGACCACGGGCGGCTGGATGTGCTCGCCAACGCGGCGGCGATCATCGGTGACAGCGACCGGATCCTGGACGGAATGGACGTCGAGCTGTGGGACCGGGTCATGGCGGTCAACGTCCGCGGATCGATGCTGGGCTGTAAGCACGCGATTCCGGCCATGCTGGTGAACGGCGGCGGCTCGATCATCAACTTCACGTCCTCGGCGGCGTTCCACGGCGATGTGGTCCGGATCGCCTACTCGTCGTCAAAGGCCGCCCTGGTGGGTCTCACCCGAGCCGTAGCCACCGCGTACGGCAGGCGCGGCATCCGTTCCAACGCGATCAGCCCGCACGTCGTGTGGTCTGACGAGATCAAAGGCAGACTGGACGCGGACTGGATAGACATCGCGGAACGTACCCTGCTGACGCCCCGAGCCGGTGTGCCCGACGACATCGCTCACATGGTCGTGTATCTCGCCTCCGACAAGTCCACCTACATAACGGGACAGACCATTTCCGTGGACGGTGGCGGTACCGCTCATCAGCCCTGGGTGGGAGTCAGATAGGACCACTGACGACCTCGATCGCGGGCGCCGGTGGCGGACCTTCGACCCGCGGGTGGGCAGTGGGGTGGGTCGCCTCCGGCCAGGCGAGGCCGCAAGCGCCTCCGGCCGAGGAGCACCTCGCCCCCGAGCGGGCGCGACAGCCCGTGGCCCGGGGCGTCTCCTGCCCGTAGGGGCAAGGGGCTTGGTGCCGCTTGCGCGCGAAGGCCAGCCCCGTGGTGAGGACGTGCCGGGCGGGTTGCGCTGATCCGTCGCGCCAGGCCGCGAATCCACCGGTCCACGTGCCTGGTGCGGCTGCGAGGTCCTGGAGACCGGCGCCTCGCCGCGGTCTTCGCCGCAGGGCCGGATCCGAGTCTTTCGCATCAACTTTTTGTCTGGTCACACAGGTGGTTCTGGCTGCCGTTCCGCGTTCGCCGGACAGCGGCCACGGGCAGAGATGGAGAAACACGAATGGACGACTCCGGCCGTACCACCCCCTTATCCGGCGGGGCGGTCACAGCGGCTACTTCGCGTCTGGAGGGCCAGGTCGCCCTGGTGACAGGTGCCGGTAACGGCCAGGGCGCCGCGACCGCCGAACTGTTCGGCCGAGAGGGCGCACTTGTCGTGGCGGCCGACGTCGACCTCGACAGCGCGCGAGCAACCGCGGATGCCGTGGTCGCCGCCGGCGGCGCCGCCGTGGCTGTCCAGGCCGATGTGAGCACCGCGACCGGGGCCAAGGCCATGGTCGAAGCGGCCCGCTCGAACTTCGGCGGTCTCCACGCGCTCGTCAACAACGCGGGCGTCACCCTGTTCAAGTCGATCGAGGAGATGACGGAGGCCGACTGGGACCGCATCATGAACGTCGACCTCAAGGGTGTCTTTCTCACCTGTCGGGCGGCGGTTCCGCTGATGCGGGAATCGGGTGGTGGCAGCATCGTCAACATCTCGTCGACGGCCGCCACCAAAGCGCTGCGAAATCATACCGCGTACAGCGCTGCCAAGGCCGGAGTTCTCCAGTTCACGCGGACTCTCGCCCTGGACGTCGGGAGTTTCGGAATCAGGGTCAACTGCATCTGCCCTGGCCCCGTCGACACGGACGGGTTTCGTAGGGCATCCGCGCAGAGGGGGGAGCTCCCTGACTTCGCCCGGTTGCCGCTGGGGCGGATCGGAAGGCCGTCCGAGGTGAGTTCGGTAAGTCTTTTCCTCTGCAGTCGTGATGCGTCGTTCATGACCGGTGCGACTCTCGTCGTCGACGGCGGATCGTCCACGGGCACGATCTGAGACTCCCTCCGGGCTGACGACCGGGCGTAGTCGGTCGCCGTGGGTGTGATGATTCCGCCCGATGACGCGGCGGCGAATCATGGGCGTCCGGGCCGCGGTGGTAGATGCCGTCGAGCGCGAAGCGAAGCGAAGCGGGGCGAAGAGAAGAGAAGAGAGGTGAAGCGGGGCGGGGCGAAACGGGGCGGTGAAGCAAACCTCGATGTGGTCGCGCCGCTGCCGTAGATCGGGGTGTGGGCGATCTCGAGGCCGCCCGCCGCCACCCGGCCCCGATCCGGTGTCGACCTGGGTGTCGACAGGCGCGGGCCGAAGGCCGAGCGGCTGACCGCGATCCGGACCCGCGGGAAGTGGCGGGTGCGGGCAGCGGGTTCACGGCCAGCGGGTTCACGGCCAGCCACGTTCACCTTCAGCGCGTGAAAGGGCTGTTCTCGTGGACAGGATGCTCCGCGTGATCGGGTGGCGTCCCTGCGTCGCCGTTGGCGATTTTCTCGGGCGTCTGGCGTTCGTTTTACCCGACCTCTGGACAGAGCGAGGGCGCTGGTGCAAAGTACTAGGTCTACCGATGATAGGTATACCTAGTAATTACGTGGGTATAGCCGGGCCTGACTGTCGGCCGCCGGGCTGGACCGAGAGGGGTGCGTGTAGTGATGCGCCGAAATTTATGTCCCGTACTGAGGGGAAAATTAGGTCTGGCTCGGGCCAGGCGCCGGCTGCCAGCCGTCGCCACGGTGACGCTGATCGCCGTCGCGCTTGTCGCGTGTGGGAGCGACGCCTCGACGCCGGATGCCGGGACGGCGCCGGCGTCCGCTGGTTCGCAGGCCAGCGACCTGGGCACTCTGCCGTGTCCCGGACCCAGGGCGACGGGGAGCCCCGTCACGATTGGTGTCGCCTGGCCGGAGGGCCCGATGAACGACATGTCCCAGTACGGGGCCTCCGCGAACGCGGTGCGGCAGTACGCCAACGACTGCCTCGGTGGAATCGCGGGCCGACCCGTCAACTACATTGAGTGCCGAATCGACGAGTCCAGCGCGGCCGCGGGGACGGACTGCGCCAACCGGGTCGTCGAAGGAAAAGCCGCCGCACTGGTCATCACCTCCACGACCCTGGGTCAGGTAATCGTCCCGATCGTCACCGGGGCCGGGATTCCCTATGTCGGCGTGAATCCTGTGTCGCCGGCTGAGAGCACCGACAAGTCCGGGCTCGTCTTCGAGCTCTCGCCGGGCGCCGCCGGCTATCTCGCCGCGATGGCGAAGCTGGCGAAGGACGGCGGTATGAAGAAGGTCGGTCTCGTGGTCACGGAGAACGCCGCGCAGGGGATCGGCAGTCTGGCCAAGATCCCGTTCGGGAACGCGGGCGTCGAGCTCCACCTCGTCACCGTGCCACCCGGTACGCCGGACATGACCGCCCAGGTGACCTCCGCGCTGAGCGGAGCGGGCGCCGTCGGGCTCATCGGAGACCAGACACAGTGCATCTCGTTCCTGCAGGCGCTCGAGTCGCTCGACCCTGACGGTCAGCACTGGATCCTCAGGGGCTGCACCGAGACCAAGGTTCTCAAAGCCGCTGGAGCCGAGTCGGTCGACAAGGCCCGGATATTCACGACCAGCGAGACCACCTCGGGCAGCGCGGAGGCGCTCCTCTACCGCCAGGTGATGGCGAAGTACGCACCCGAGACCTCGGCCGAGGGCGGCGCGGTGATCGGCTATCAGGCCGCGTTCGGATTCCTCCGAGCCATCGAAGGCATCAAGGGTGACATCACCTCACGGAGCGTCGCGTCGACGCTGGGCGCCTCCAGGAACATCGCGCTGCCCGCCGGCGCCGGCACCACCTTCGGATGCGCCGAGCGGCCGATCAAGATGTTCACCACGGTCTGCAGCAGTCAGGTGATTGTCGGGACGATGCGCGACGCGACGGCTACGGATCCGAAGCCCGTCGACGTCGCCTCCCTGTTGGCGAACTGATGCCGAGGCCGGCCGTCCGGGGGATCGAGATATGAGCCAGCATTTCGCTTACCTGCTGCTGGGGCTGGGTAGCGGTGGAGTGTACGCGGCCTTGGCGATGGCCCTCGTCGTGACGTACCGAAGTTCCGGTGTCGTCAACTTCGCGACGGGAGCGATCAGTCTTTACACCGCGACTACTTATGCCTACCTGCGTGAAGGGCAATTCGTAGTACCGATTCCCGGACTGCCGGCCAAGGTGGATCTTCCCTGGAACTCGCTCGCGTTCGTGCCCGCCGCGGCCCTCGCCCTCGCGACGGCCGCGGTGCTGGGAGTCGTGCTGTATCTCGTCGTCTTCCGGCCGCTGCGCCGGGCCGCGGCGGTGGCGAAGGCCGTGGCGTCGATCGGCGTGATGATCGTCATTCAGGGCCTCCTCGGGCTGCGTCTGGGCACCGATCCGCTGACCACGCCGGCCGTGCTGCCGGACGCGACCTGGCACGTGTTCGGTCAGGCGGTCCGGGGCGACCGGGTGTGGTTCGCGCTCGCCATCACCGCTGTGGCGGCCCTGGTAACGCTTCTCAACCGCTTCACCCGGTTCGGCCTGGTCACGCGTGCCGCCGCGGAGACCGAGCGGGGCGCCCTCGTCACGGGACTGTCCCCGGAACGGATCGCCCTCGCCAACTGGGCGTTGAGCGCGGTGGTCGCCGGGATCGCCGGGATCCTGATCTCGCCGATCGTGCCGATCGTGCCGGTCGCCTACACGTTGTTCATCGTTCCCACTCTGGCCGCGGGGCTGGCGGGCGGCTTCACGCTGCTGATCCCCGCGGTCGCCGCCGGCCTCGCGATCGGGATGGTCCAGTCCGAGACGCTGAATCTGCAGTCCACCTACGACTGGCTCCCGCAGGCCGGACTTCCCGAACTCGTCTCTCTCGTGCTCATCGTGGTGGTACTCGTCGTGCGCGGTCGCCCGCTCCCGTCGAGAGGGACTCTCGTCCTGAAGACTCTGGGCGGTGCGCCCCGGCCCCGCAGTATTCTGCCGTCCACCCTCATCAGCGTCCCGATCGGCGCCGGGATCCTGCTCCTGACCACCGGCAGCTATCGGCTGGCGGTCATCACCACCTTCATCTTCGGGGTGATCGCGCTCTCCCTGGTGGTCGTCAGCGGGTACGCCGGCCAGATCTCCTTCGCCCAGCTGGCACTCGCCGGCGTCGGCGCGTTCGCCCTGGCCCGTCTGGCGGGGCAGTGGAGCGTTCCGTTCCCGATCGCCCCGTTGCTCGCCTCCGGCGTCGCCGCCCTCGTCGGCGTGGTGGTGGGGCTGCCCGCGTTGCGTATCCGGGGTTTACCCGTGGCCGTCGTGACGCTCGCGCTCGCCGTGACCCTCCAGGCATTCTGGTTCAACAACCCGGATTTCAACGGAGGATTCAACGGGGCGCCGATCTCGACCCCCTCGCTGTTCGGTGTGAAGTTCAGCGTGGGTGTCATGTCCAACCGGCTGGCGTTTGGATTCCTGTGCCTCGTCGTCCTTTCCCTCGTGGCGGTCGGTGTCGCCGTGCTGCGTCGCAGCCGGCTGGGTGCGGCCATGGCCGCGGTCAAGGCCAACGAGAGATCGGCCGCGGCGGCGGGTATCGACGTCGCGCGTACGAAGATCGCCGCCTTCGCCATCGCCGCGTACATCGCCGGCCTCGGCGGCTGTCTGCTCGCCTACCTGCAGCAGTCGGCGATTCCGTCGACGTTCGACTCGATCACCGGGCTCGGGCTCTTCGCGACCGTGTTCCTCGCCGGGATCACCTCGGTGTGCGGCGGCGTCCTCGCCGGGGCCATCGCCAGCGGCGGCGTCCTCTACGTGGTGCTGGACCGCAACCTGGATCTCGGTAACTGGTACACGGTGCTCGCCGGGGCGCTGCTGGTCGTCAACGTGATCCTCAAGCCGGAGGGCCTGGCGGGCGACCTGCACCGGCTGGTCGCCTGGCTGCGCTCCCGGAGGCGGGCACCGGTCCGACCGGAGGAGACAGGCGAGGCCGACCTGCGTCCCGCCGCCGTGCCCCGACTCGTGGCGGCACCGGCAGCCGATGCCAACCAGGTCGTGCTTTCCGTCCGTGGTCTCACGGTCCGCTACCGCGGCATCGTGGCGGTCGACGACGTGTCGTTCGACGTCGAGGCGGGCACCATCGTCGGCCTCATCGGCCCGAACGGCGCCGGCAAGACAACGCTCCTTGACGCGGTGAGCGGGTACGTGGCCTCGGCCGGCACGGTGACGTTCGAGCAGCTGGATCTGCAGGGGCTCAGACCGCACCAGCGGGTCCGGGCCGGCCTCGGGCGCACCTTCCAGGGGATCGAGCTGTACGAGGACCTGACCGTCGAGGAGAACGTCAGCGTCGGCGAGGAGGCCGCCCGGCACGGCGGTGACCATCTCCAGGTCGGCCGGGGCGATCTGGAGGCGTTGTTCGACGCCCTGCACCTGGCGGGGGTTCGCCAACGGCCGGTGCGCGAGCTCTCGGCGGGATACCGCCAGCTGGTGTCGGTGGCCAGAGCGCTTGCCGGCCGGCCGCGTGTCGTGCTGCTCGACGAGCCGGCGAGCGGCCTGGACAGCGACGAGACCCAGTGGCTGGGGGAGCGGCTGAAGGCCGCGCGAGACCAGGGAATCACCATCGTGATGATCGATCACGACATGAGTCTGGTTCTCGGCATCTGCGACGTCGTGCATGTGCTCGACCTCGGTGCGCTCATCGCGTCGGGGCCTCCGGCCGAGATCCGGGACGACCCGCGGGTCGCGGAGGCATATCTGGGAGCCGTCCCCGACCAGGTGGTGGCCTCATGACCAGCCCGACCAGTTGACCGCGCGGGGCCGCGTCCAGGCACGCGCGACACCTCCGCCGCGCGCCCGGTCGTGCGGCCACCACCAGAGGAGCGGTACCCATGAGCGGGTTGCTGCAGTGCACGGGGCTCGACGCCGGATACGACGGCAAACCGGTCGTGCGCGACTTCTCCCTCACGATCGGTCCGGGGGAGGTCGTCGCCCTGCTCGGCCCGAACGGAGCCGGCAAGACGACGGTCATGCTGACGCTGGCCGGGCTGCTGCCGCGCCTTGCGGGCGAGGTGCGGATCGGCGGCGGTGACACTCCGAACGGCAACCCGGTCGCGCTGACCCGGCGTGGCCTGGTGCTGGTGCCCGACGACCGCGCGCTGTTCACGACGCTCACCACGCTGCAGAACCTGAGCCTGGGCCGGCGAAAGGACGGCCCGAGCCTCGACGAGGTGCTCTCCTACTTCCCGGCGCTCCACCGCTGCCTGGACGTCCGCGCCGGCATGCTCTCCGGCGGAGAGCAGCAGATGCTGGCCATGGGCCGCGCCCTGATGCAGCGACCGAAGGTGCTGATCATCGATGAGCTCAGCATGGGGCTCGCGCCGGTGATCGTGCAGCAGCTCCTGCCCATAGTGCGGCGGGTGGCCACCGAGACCGGCGCCGCGGTGCTGCTCGTCGAGCAGCACGTGGGTCTGGCGCTCGGCATCGCCGACCGGGCGACCGTCCTCGTGCACGGCACCGTGGCGCTCGAGGCGCCGGCCGCGTCGTTGCTCGCTGACATGTCACGCATCCAGCGTGCATACCTCGGCGAGACACCCGAGTTCGGCCGGTCCGCGACGCACGGCCTGTCCGGTGGTCCGTGAGGGCCGATCGGCCGGTTGCGAGCCGGTAGCCGGGGCGTGCGCCGACGTCGCGCGTGCGGCACGTGCCGCACGCGCGACGCGTGCGGCAACCGAGAACGGAGGGTTCCGGAAACGGGGGCGCCGGAAACGACGAGAAGTCCCGGGGTGTACGGCGGGCGGTCAGCGGGAGACGTCGAGTCTCCGGGCCTCGAACCCGGGCCTCGAACCCGGGCATCGAATCGAGCCGAGACAAGCATCGAGACAAGGAAAGGAAAGACTCGTCATGGGGAGTCTGGACGGAAAGATCGCGGTCGTTACCGGCGCGGGCCGGGGCATTGGCCGCTCGCACGCGCTGGGGCTGGCCGAGGCGGGGGCCAGGGTGGTCGTCAACGACGTCGGTCTTGATCTTGTCAGTGGAGAGGGTGGCAGGGGGCTGGACCGGTCGCGTCCGCCCGCGAACGTCGCCCAGGAGGTGGTGGACGACATCGTCGCCGCTGGCGGAGAGGCGATCGCCGACAACACCGACATCGGCAGCATCGCCGCGGGCAAGGAACTGATCGACAAGGTGATCGACCGCTACGGAGACATCGACATCGTCGTCAACAACGCCGGGACGTGGAACGAGTCGACCACGTTCGACCTGGACGACGACAGGTTCGACGCGGAGTTCGGCGTCCACGTGAGAGGGACGATGGGCACGACCAGCGCCGCGGTGAACGCGATGCGCGCGGCCGGGCACCCAGGGCGGATCATCAACACCATCTCCAGTTTTACCGGTATCGGCGGAATGATGATCTACAGCGCGGCCAAGATAGCGGTCGCGTCCTTCACCGCGACCGCGGCGGCCGAGTGCGAGCAGTACGGGATCACGGTGAACGCGGTGTCGCCGCTGGCGATCACCCGCCAGTCGCGGATCTTCTTCTTTCGTACCGGCACGGTGCGGGAGGAGGACGAGGCGACGATCCAGCATCTCGGTCCCCATCAGAACACCCCGCTGGTCGTCTACCTGGCCTCCGACGCCGCGGCCGGGATCAGCGGCCGGATCTTCCACCTCGGACCGGTCGCCTTCACCGCCGACGCGGCGATCCGGCTGCGGGAGCTGTGGTGGGAGCGCGGCGAGGGCGTCGCCCTGGACGGCTGGTCGGTCGAGGAGCTCGAACGAGAGCTACCGAAACTCATCCGTGACGTGGCCGTGTAGGGGCGGTACCGCCCCCGTCGAACCCAGATCTCTGTTCGGACTCCTCCGACAGATCCCGGCCAACCCGCGAAGGGGTTCCCGTCATGAGAAGGATCGGTCTGCACCGCCCAAAGGTTTCGGTCAAGAACGACGAGATCGAGTGGAGTTCCCGTAACGGCGTACTCGCCGCCACTTTCGTCGTCGGCGAACCTGATAACGACGAGGCTCCGGTCGTCGTGCTCGCCGAGTTCGAGCCGAACACCCGGGTCGGGGCCCACACGCACGACAGCGACTACCTCGAGGTCATCATGGCAGGATCTCAGCAGGTTGATCATCAGTGGTACACCGAAGGTGATGTGCGTATCGTCCGCGCGGGAACGGTGTACGGGCCGATCACGGTGGGCCCGGAGGGCGCGAAAGTACTGATCACGTTCCGTACCGGCAGGACGCGCATGGTCCCGCCGAGGCAGGGCGAGGAGATCCCCGTGCGGGTTCCCACCTGAGCGGAGCCAGTGCCGCGCCAGGCCACGTTCGCCTGTCGACGACCTGGCGTGGCTGCCTGTCGGCTGCCTGCCTGTTCCGCCCGATGGTGTACCGGCGGATCATGCTGGCTTGGGCCCGGTGGTCGCGGTGGTCGGTGCCGTCCAACGCGAAGTAGCGCAGGGCGGTGACTGGGCCTCGATCCGGTTGAGCCAACTCGAGTACGCCGGGGTGTGGGCGATCTCAACGTTGCTCGTCGCCGCCCACGCCCCGACCCGCCCATCGACCCGGGTCGACAGGTGCGGTGCGTAGTTGTCGCAGATGATCGCGATCCGCACGTCCGCCGGGCCCGCGAGGGCATCCCAGCGCCGGAGCGGACGAGGGGACCGTCGACGGAGACGGTCCCCTCGTCCGCTCACTCGGACACGCGCGCCTCCGCGGCGGCGGGACGGCAGATGCGAGAAGCCGCGCTCCGCCGGATCCGGCCACCGCGTCGGGGGCGGCGGCGCCCGGTTCGGTGATCACGATGTCGTCCGGGCCGTTGGCTCCGTTCAGCCGGCGGGGAACCGCAGTGTCTCCGACTCGACGACGAAGCCCTCCGGAATCTCCGGACCGACGACTTCGATCGTCAGGTTGGGCAGATCCGTCGGCTGAAGATACTCGAACAAGGCGGTACCGCCCGCGTCGAGGCCGGTAAGCATCGAGACCAGCCCGGCGTTCGCGCTCCCAGCCTGGACGGTTTTCAGGTCACCGGTGCGGAAGCCCAGGTGGTACAGGCATTCGCCGCGTTCTCGCAGTACGTCGGCCGCCGTCCAGTGCCCCTCGGTCGGCTGTACCAGTTCGAGTTTGATCGGGCCCAGCGAGCCGGTCAGCACCGTTCCGCCGACCGTCTCGGGCGTCCCGCGGTACACCGCTTCGGTGCGGAAAACCATGCGCCGCCACTGCCTGACACCGAACACGGCCGCCAGGGTTCGGGCCGTCGCGACCGCGTCCACGACGGCCATGCCGGCATGATCGAGAACGAGGCCGCCCAGCGCGTCGCCGATCTGGTTGTTCTCCGCCGCCGACGGTATCTGTATCGACATCTTGTCTCCTAGCGCCGCCCGAACTGGCCGCCGGCCAGTTCGGGCGGCATCCGCGAGTGTGATCACCCGCTGTCGCGAGCCGTGCGCGTCACGAGCACGGCTCCTGCGCGAGATCCTCCGCTGGAGGTCTCCTTCCGTGTGACGCCAGGGCCGGCCCGGCTCCGTTTGACCGATCGCTAGTTCACCCTGCGGGCTCGATTCCCCCAGTGCCTCTCGCGTAGTGCCTTCTTGTCGATTTTGCCCAGCGGGCTCAGGGGAATCGTGTCGACGAAGTCGAGTGACTTCGGCGCGTGCAGCGAGCCCAGCCGTTCCTTCGCGAACTTGATCAGCTCGTTCTCGGTGACGTCGTCATGGTCGGGCCGGCGGACGACGAGTGCTTTCACGGCTTCGCCCCACCGGTCGTCGGGAACGCCGATGACGGCCACCTCGCGGACCGCCGGATGAGCCCCGAGGCAGTCCTCGATCTCCCGCGGGTAGATGTTGTACCCGCCGGACAGAATCATGTCCTTCTTGCGGTCGACGATATAAAGGAACCCCTGCTCGTCCTCGGTCGCCACCTCGCCGGTGTGCAGCCAGCCTCCCGCGAGCGCCGCCGCCGTGTCGGCCGGACGGTTCCGGTAGCTCTCCAGGGCGACGAGAGGCCCGCGTACGCAGATCTCTCCGGGCTGGCCGCGCGCGACGGGGACACCGTCGTCGTCGAGCAGGCGGACCTCGATGCCGGGCACCGGTCGTCCACACGACGACAGCCGTTCCGGCACGCTCAGATCGTGCTCCTCCTTCCGGAGGACGGTCACGGTCATGGGCGCCTCGGTCTGTCCGTAGAACTGGAAGAACAACGGGCCGAAGACCCGGAGCGCCTCGGCCAGCCGGGTCGGCGAGCACGGGGCGGCACCGTAGAAGATGGTTTTCAGGCTGGTGAGATCCCGGTCCGCCAGGGACGGGTCGTCCAGGATGCGGTAGAGCTGCGTCGGTACGATCAGCGCCGTCGTCACGCGGTGGCGCTCCACCGCCGCGAGCCAGGCTTCGGAGGTGAAGCTCGGCAGGAGGACGACCGAGCCGCCGCGGGCGAAGGTCGGCGGCAGCACCGTTCCGGCGGCGTGGTTCAGCGGCGTCGACAGGAGGATGGTTATCTCGTCCGGCCACTGCCAGAACTCCGTGATCGTCGCCGTGGCGAACGCCTGGGCGGCGGGCGACATGACGATGCCCTTCGGCCGGCCGGTCGTACCCCCGGTGTACACGAGGGCCCGGGGCACCCGGACCGGTCCGGGCTCGGGCGGTTCCGGCGCCTCGACCGAGGCCGCGGCGACCAGGTCGAATCCGATCCCCGCCGGGCCCAGGGCCGCGACGGTTCGCAGCGGTGTCCGACCGTTCAAAGTGCGGACGACGTCCTCGTACCGGGGATCGAAGACGACTCCGTCCAGTTCGGCGTCCCGCAGAACGAACGTGTGGTCGTCGACCGAGCTGAGCGGATGGAGCGCCGTCGTGCGCACGCCGATCAACTGCGCGGCTGTCCGCACGTAGAACAGTTCGGGGCGGTTCCCGGACAGGATGGCGACACCGTCCCCGGGCCGGACGCCGGCCGTCAGCAGCGCGCGCGCACAGCGGTAGATCGATCCGAGGACCTCCCGATAGGTGATCGTCGTGCCCTCGAAGAAGAAGCACGGCCGGTCACCGTGCTCGGCGAGGTACTCGATGACCGGCAGGCGTAATGCCGCCGCGGTCTCGCTGGTCAACTCGACGACACCTCCTCACAGCGTTCGGGAGTGGCGTCGTACTCCAGCCGCAGCGAGCGGCACAGCAGCCCGAACATCACGTACTGGGCCGCGATGTAGGCGGCCTCGAGGACCGCGGTTTCGGGGAAGTGCTCGCGGAGCCGCTCGTAGGTGGCGTCCTGGGAACGGCCGCGGCCCAGCGAGATCTCGTCGGCCAGGCCGAGCAGGGCGCGCTCGTCCGGGGCGAAGACGGTCGAGGTGGTCCACACCGGGATCTCGGCCGCCTTGTTCTCGGGATAGCCGGTGGCCCGCAGGAACTTGCGGTGCTGTGAGTACTCGAACTTGCTCTCGATGTTGAAGGCCGCGCGGACGATCACCAGCTCGCGTTGGGAACGGGTCAGCTCGCGTGCGTTCGACCGGACGAAGTCGTTGGCGAAGGTCCTGGCGTGCACGATGATCTCGGGCACGTTGGCGAGGACGGTCCAGAAGTCGCCCGCGGACCCGGTCGCCGTGCCCGGCTCGGCGACCGGGTCACGGCCCGGCGAGAAGACGTCGTCGTAGATCGCCTGAACGTGGGCGGGCGCGTCGCCGCGCGCGACCGGACTCAGGCGAGCCACGGGCTCGGGGTTCCCGGCTCGGCGTCGTGGGCGGGCACCGGCCCGGACGGCGGCTCAGCCCACCGGTGCATTGTCCCGCGCCATCGTCCAGTTGAAGATCCGCTCGGCGTTCCCGTGCGTGATCGCCTCGATCTCCTCGTCGTTGCAGCCGGCTTCCTCGAACGTCATGGCCGCCGATGTCTGGCTCTCCGGCCAGGTGGTGTCATTGTGCGGGTAGTCGCACTCCCACATGATCCGGTCGATGCCGATGTCGTTGCGGTACCGCAGGCAGATCGGTTCCTCGACCATGCAGAGGTACATGTTCTGCCGGAAGATCTCCGACGGGAGGATGTCGTCGGTGCCGTTGTAGACCCCGTGCCGCACCCAGAAACGGTCCGCTCGCTCCAGGGCGTTCGGAACCCAGCCGATGCCGCCCTCCGAGAACACGAACTTCAGGCCCGGGAACTTGCGGCACACCGGACTCATCATGAGGTTCACCGACGACATGATGGATCCGACCTGATGGAGGGAGAAGGTCAGTACTTCGGGTGCGTCCGGCGAGGGCGTCGGCCGCCACGTGCTGGTGCCGATGTGGAGGCACATGACGATGTCGCGTTCCTCGCAGGCCCGCCAGATCGGATCCCAGAACGAGTTCCAGTAGGAGGGCAGGCCGAGGGGCACCGCGTTCTCGGGGAAGGAAATCGCCCGGGCGCCGAGATCGGCGCAGCGGTGGATCTCCCTGGCCGCCAGTTCCGGATCCCACAGCTGGCAGATTATGGTCGGCACATACAGGCCGGCCGGTCCTCCCGGGCACCATTCGTCGATGATGAAGTCGTTGTACGCGCGGACGCAGGCATCGGCCAGTTCCTTGTCGTCGAACGTCAGGAACAGTGTGCCGGAGAACCGTGGAAGCGTCGGGAACAACACCGAGGCGAAGATGCCGTCGGAAAGCAGGTCCTTCGCGCGCTCGGCCGGGTCGTAACAGCCCGGCCGCATGTCCGAGAACCGGACGGGATCAAGATTGACCTGATCGCGGGGACGGCCGACGACGGCATTCAGGCCCATGGTTTCGCCACGAACACCGTTGTATATCCAGTACTCGCGACCGTCCTCTTCGATCACCCGCGGCGCCGCCTCGAGAAACTTCGCGGGCACTCGGTCCTGCCATACCCGAGCGTGCTCGATAATATGATCGTCCGCGCTGAAAAGTTTGAGCATGGCCACCTCGCGTGCGAAGATTCCCGACTCAGCCGCTGCCGAGCGCCGTGGATAGCCCGAGTTTAGTCGGCCATACGATAGTTGGCAACCATAGCATCTTCGGGACCCGTCATTGATCCCTGGTGGGGAGATTCGCCGCCCAGGTGACACGGGTGTGTTCTCGTGTCGCGCCCGCCAGCCGGGCGGGCGGCGGGGATCGCGACGGGTTCCGCCTGCGCGGCCGACGAAACCCGTGACCTTTCCGGAGTGACGGAAGGCGGGACGACACGACGGTCCGGAACGCCACGGCGGTGTTGGCCGAGGGTATCGACCCCTGCCCGGTGGGCGTGGTCGCCGTTATTGTCGAGGTGTTTTCCGGCGACGGTGATTCCCGTCGCCGGCGAGGCCCGTTCCCCGAGCCGCGGCCCGAGCGGGCGTGGCCTGGCCTGGCGTCGCCGGGCTCTCCCGCCCCCTGGTCGGACGGGGACCGGGTCTCCCGTTCCCGCTCAGGTGCTCAGGACGACCGCCGAACCATGACCGAACAGGCCCTTGTTCGCGGTGAGGCCCGTACGGGCTCGGCTCACCTGGCGGCCGGTCGCCCGCCCCTGAAGCTGCCAGGTGATCTCGCCGACCTGTGCGATGGCCTGCGCCGGCACCGCCTCCCCGAAGCAGGCGAGCCCACCGCTCGGGTTCACCGGGATCCGTCCGCCGAGCGCGGTCTCACCGTCGCGCAGCAGCTTCTCGGCCCCTCCCGGCGCGCAGAAGCCCAGATGCTCGTACCAGTCGAGCTCGATCGCCGTCGCCAGGTCGTACACCTCGGCGACGTCGATGTCGTCCGGCCCGATGCCGGCCTGCTCGTACGCCGCGTCGGCGATGGAGTCCATGTAGCCGCGCGGCGGGGGAGCGACGACGAGGGACGAGTCGGCGGAGATGTTCGGAAGCTCGAGCACGGTGTTCGGGTACCTCGGCGTGATGCTGGCGACCCCTCGAAGGCGAACCGCGGGCGACGCTCCGGCGAGCTGCCGGGCCTTGGCCTCGCTCACCAGCACCAGCGCCGCACCGCCGTCGGACGTCGCGCAGATGTCGAGCAGGTGCAGCGGGTCGGAGACGACGGGCGAGGCGAGAACCTCCTCGACGGTGACCTCCCTGCGGTACCGGGCGCGCGGGTTGGCCCGCCCGTGCCGGGAGTTCTTCACCTTGACCGCGGCGAAGTCCTCCTGGGTGGCGCCGTAGAGGTCCATCCGCCGGCGGGCCATGAAGGCGAAGTACACCGGGTTCGCCGCTCCGAGCAGTCGGAACCGCAGCCAGTCGGGGTCGCTCGGGCGGTCACCGGCGTTGGGGGCCAGGAAGCCTTTGGGGGTGGTGTCGGCCCCGACGACCAGCGCGACGTCGCACAAGCCGGCGAGGATCCGGGCCCGGGCGATGTCGATCGCCATCGTTCCCGACGCGCAGGCGCCGTAGGCGGTCGCGAGCTGCGCACCGGACCAGCCCAGAGCCTGCGCGATCGACGAGGCGGCGACATACCCGGCGTATCCGTTGCGGACGGTCTCACCGGCGGCGACGAACTGCACGTCGGGCCAGTCGAGGCCGGCGTCGGCGAGCGCCTCCGTCGCGGCCTCGACGCCGTACTCGACGAACCTCCGGCCCCACTTGCCCCACGCGGTCATCCCGACGCCCGCCACGACAACGTCACTCAACGTCTTTCACCTTGCCCTCTCGCTCGGGCGCCACTTCCAGATCGTGTAGTCGTGGTCGTCGTCGCTGAAGAGTGTGTCGATCACGAGTTCCACGCTTGCGCCCACCCGCAGGTCGTCGACCCCGACTCCGGCGACGGCCTGGCCGATGACCACCAGGCCGCAGTCGTCGACCTCGACCGCGAGCAGCGCGAACGGCGTGTACGGCGCGGTGGCCGGGACGAACGGGGGCGGCGGCTGGTAGCGCAGGTCCGTGTAGCTCCACACCGTGCCCGTGGGGCCGAGCCGCGCCCGGGTGAACTCGCGTCCGCCGCAGCCGGGGTTGGCGCAGAAGTAGGTCACGGCCGGGAACGTCACCGTGCCGCAGGTGGCGCACCGGCCGCCGACCAGGGCGGGACCGCCGTCCTCGGTGAACCAGCCCTCAGCGCCGAGTGCCGGCACTCGTGTCCTCATCGCTTCTCCTCCGGCGACCCGGGAGCGCGGACGCACGACGCGGGGTCGGCGCCGTCGAGCCGGCCTGTGATCGCGGCCGCGACGGCTTCGGCGTGGAACGCCCGGTCCCCCCACGAGCGGGTGAGCGCCCACGCCCGTTTCATGAGCAGTTGCAGGTCGTATTCGACGGTGTAGCCGATGGCGCCATGACATTGGAGCGCGGCCCTGCCGGTGACCGCGGCGGCGTCACCCGCCAGCGCCTTGGCCATCGACACGTCGCGGGCGACTGTCCGGGCCCGGGACGCCAGCGAGTGCCCGGCCCGCGAGACGGCGGGAGCCGCGAACTCGATCTGGACGAGCGCGTTGGCCAGGTGATGCTTGACCGCCTGAAACGAACCGATCGGCACCCCGAACTGGCGGCGCTCGACGACGTAGGCGACGGTGATCTCCAACATGCGCCGAGCCAGCCCGACGAGCTGGGCCGCCACGCCCACGGTGCCGCGAAGACCGGCCGTGGCGATCTCCGCGGGGTCGTCGGTCACGAGTGTGCCCGCCGCGAGGGGGCGTACCGTTCCCGCGCGCCGGGCACCGTCGACGGTCGTGACGGCGGTGACCGCGACCTCGTCGGGCCGGTACGCGCGCAGCGCCGGACCGGCGCGCAGCAGGAGAAGGTCGGCGTCGGCGGCGCACGAGACGAGGCCGCCGCCCAGGTCGGTGGCCACCAGGCCGGACACGCCGAGCGGCGCCGCCACCATCGCGCTCTCCACGATCGGATGGGGCAGGGCGCAGCGGCCCGTCTCCTCGAGGACGGGAACCAGCGCGCACTCGTCGAGGCCGAGACCGGCGCGCGACTCGGGGACGAGTATCGCCGTCACGCCCATCTCGTCGAGACGGTTCCAGACACCCCGGTCGAGCTGGCCGGGCGGGGCCTCCCACGCCTCGCGCACCACCGACATCGAGCACTCCTTGGCCAGCAGGTCGTGCACCGCGTGGCGAAACGCCGACTGTTCGGCGGTCAGTGTGAACCTCATCGGCGCGGCAATCCCAGGAGCCGTTCCGCGGCGATGTTCCGCTGGACCTCGTTGGTACCGGCGTAGATCGGCCCCGAGAGCGAGAACTGCCAGCCCCTGCTCCATGGGCCGTCGCGCTCCGCGTCGGGACCGAGCAGGTCGAGAGCCGTCTCGTGCAGCTCGACGTCGAGCTCGCTCCACCACAGCTTGCTCAGGCTGGCCTCGGGTCCCGCCTGCTCGCCGGCCGCGAGAAACGTCACCGCGCGCAGCGTGTGGAGCTGGTAGGCCTCCGCCTTCATCCACGCGTCGGCCACCCGACGGCGCAACACGGCGTCGCCTCCGCCGCGTTCGGCCAGGAGGCCGGCCAACCGGTTCGCGGTCGCCAGGAACCGACCCGGTGACCGTAAGGTCAGGCCTCGTTCGGAGCCGGCCGTGGCCATCGCCACGGCCCAGCCGTTGCCCGGTTCCCCGAGCACCACGCCGCCGGGGACGGCCTCGTCGGCGAGGAAGGCCTGATCGAAGAAGACCTCGGCGAAACCCTCGTCGCCGTCGAGCCGGCCGAAACCGCGCACGGTCACGCCCGGCGTGTCGAGCGGGACGAGCAGGTAGCTGAGGCCGTGGTGCCGCGTCGAGCCGGCGACCGTGCGGAACAGCCCGAACAGATGGGTGCAGAAGGCGCCTCGTGTCGTCCACGTCTTCTGGCCGTCGAGCACCCAGCCGCCGTCGACGCGCCGCGCCGCGCTCGTGAGCGAGGCGAGGTCGCTTCCCGCGTTCGGCTCGCTCCAGCCCTGGCACCACAGGTCGTCCGCGTTGGCCACGCGCGGCAGGATGCCGTCGCGCTGCGCCGCCGTACCGAACTCGTAGACCGACGGAGCCAGCAGGAAGACACCGTTCTGCGTGACGCGCATCGGAGCCCCGGCGCGGTGGTACTCCTCCTCGAACAACAGCCATTCCCACAGGGACGCGCCCCGGCCGCCGTGGTGCGGCGCCCATGACACGGCGGCCCAGCGGCCGGCGAACAGCCGGCGCTCCCAACGCAGGTGCTGAGCGAACCCCTCCGGGGTGTCGCCCGACAGCACCGGGCCGGCCAGCTCGTCGCGCCATTCGGCCAGGTTCGTCTCGAGCCAGGCCCGCGCTTCGCGGCGGAAGCCCTTCTCGTCCTCACTCCAGCTGAGGTCCATGGCTCACCCCATCCACATCGAGGGACCACGTCACGCCCGGCCGCTGGCCCTCTCGGGCCGCGCACCGCGCCAACGATGTTGGAAACAATTACTATGCTATCCGATAATTTGCTAGCCGAGCAATGGCTCGGGCCAGGCCGGACGACCTCGGGGCGGCCCGGTCTGGTCAGTCCTCGGCGGTGAGGACGACGGCGGCGGCGCCGTGGCTGGGATCGCCGGCCTGGGCGAGCGTGACGCGCGCACCGTCGACCTGGTGGAACGCGCGGCCCTGCAGCTGGCGGACCGCCTCGATCACCTGTGGTGTGCCGTGCAGCCGGCCTCGGCCCAGGGCGCCGCCGTTCGTGTTGACCGGGACGCGGTCGGCCGGGTCCCTCGCGAGATAGTCGAGCCCTTCGCCCTCGCCGCAGAACCCCAACCATTCCGCCCAGAACGGAACGTAGTAGCTGAAGCCGTCATAAAGATTGGCCTGATCGACGTCGGACGGACGCAGGCCGGCGCGCTTCCACAGCAGTGCCCCGAGCTGCCGCCCGCTTTCGGCAAGGTGCTCGTACTGCATGATCGGGCTGTTGTGGCGCGGCAGCCCCAGGCTCACGTGACCGGCGACATGGGCGGGGCGCCGGCGGAGGTCCCTGGCCCGCTCGGCGGAGGAGACGACCACCGCGCCGCAGCCGGTGACCGGCATGTCGCAGTCGTACAACGACAGCGGCGTCGCGATCATCCGGGCCTGGAGGTAGTCGTCCGCCGAAAGCGGTTGTCCCGAGAAGACGGCGTCCGGGTCGTCGACGACGAGCTCCCGATTCCTCGACACGAAAGCGGCCATGTCGGCCCGGGATTTTCCGTACTTCCACAGGTACCGGGCGTACGGCAGCGCGAAGGCCGGGACGGTGTGGCCGAGACCGTAGGGGTGCGTGAACTGGTTGTCCGCCTCCGCGACGTCGGCCTCGACCCGGCCGAAGTGCCCGGGCGGGTTGTACATCCCGCGCCACACCAGGACGTGCCGGGCCGCGCCGGCGAGTACCGCGTTGATCGCCTCGACGAGGGCGCCGACGACTGTCCCCTGCGAGACCGAGCACGCCCAGCCGAGGTTGTCGAGGCCGAGTGTCCGGGCGACGTAGTTCACGCCGGCCACGTCGACGCCGTCCACGATCGCGCCGACCGGTCGGGACGGATTCGGATAGTTGGCCAGACCGTCGATGTCGGCCACCGACAAGCCGCAGTCCTCGACCGCCCGCAGGCACGCCTGGATCACGTGCGCGCCGAGCGGGCGCGAGGACCGGCGGGCGACGTCGGAGAACCCGGTGCCGACGACCGCCGCGCCCCGACCGGCCGGGCGGGTCATGCGGTCGCTCCTTCGCCCACCCGGAACTGGGGGAGCAGGCCGCCGTCGTCCGGCAGGCGCTCGAACGCCACTTCGACCCGCGCCCCGATCCGGGCGCCCGGTCCGTGGTCGCCGACCAGATTCGACACCACGACCAACCCTTCCTGCTCGTCGAGCTCGACGGCGACGACGATCAGCGGGAGGGCCGGCTCGAAGCCGGGTACCAGTGCCTCCGTCATGACGGTGAGGCTGTGGATCGTCCCCCGGCCGCTCACCGGTTCGAAGCCCAGGTCCTCGGAGTGGCATCGCGAACACACGGGCACCGGCGGGTGGAAGC
The DNA here is from genome assembly GCF_000373365.1 of Parafrankia discariae. Lineage (NCBI taxonomy): Bacteria > Bacillati > Actinomycetota > Actinomycetes > Frankiales > Frankiaceae > Parafrankia > Parafrankia discariae. The sequence continues at coordinate 1,627 of NZ_KB891251.1, read as the reverse complement.
GACGCCCGCAGGCGCGGCATCGCTGGATGCCCAGCTCGCGCCGCGCCGCCGCCGCCCAGAAGCCGTTCGTCAGCCTGGTCGGCACCGGCCGCGGCCGGCGGACCACGCCGGCGTGGTCGTTCGTGATCGTCCCCACCCGCTCGGTGGCCCGCGGGTCGCGCTCGGTTCGAGCTCCCTCGGCGGCCGCGGCCGTGTCGTTCATGTCGATCGTCACCTCGATGCGTTGACGGGCCGCGCACGGCGTCCGCGATCGGTGTCCTCCGTCGATACAGCCCTCTTCCCCATATACAAGGCTGTCATACTATCGGTTGGCCAAGTATAAGTCGGAACAAGGAGTTGGGCGACAGATGCGAGTGGTGGGAGTGACGCCTGACGCGTATGGCGGTCCGGAGGCGCTGCGCCTGTTCGAGCTTCCCGACCGCCACGCCGGCCCGGGGAAGATTCGGATAGCTGTGCACGCCGCGGCGGTGAATCCCACCGACACGGTGGTGCGCAGCGGGCTCGCCCACGAGCGTCAACAGGGTGTCGACCCGCCGTACGTGCCCGGGATGGACGTCGCCGGCGTGATCGACGAGATCGGCCCGGACACCGGGACCGGCCTCGCGGTCGGCGAGTCGGTGATGGCGATCGTGATGCCCAGGGGAAGTCACGGGGGCTACGGCGACAGCATCGTCGTGGCGCCCACGTCCGTGGCGCGGACTCCGGCGGGCCGCACCCTCGTCGAGGCCGCCACGCTACCGATGAACGGGCTCACGGCGCGGCGCGCGCTCGACCTGCTCGCCGTCCCGCCGGGCGGCACGGTCGCGGTGACCGGGGCGGCCGGAACGCTGGGCGGATACGTGGTTCAGCTCGCCAAGGTGGACGGTCTGCGGGTGATCGCCGACGCGGCCGAATCCGACGAGGACCTGGTGGCCTCGTTCGGCGCCGACGCGGTGGTGCGGCGTGGTGACGACGTCGCCCGACGGATCCGTGAAGTGGCGCCCGGCGGAGTGGACGCCCTCGTCGACGCGGCCCTGCTCGGTGCCCTCGTCCTGCCGGCCGTGCGCGACGGCGGCGCGCTCGCCGCGGTGCGGCCGTCCGGCGGCGAGACCGAGCGCGGCATCACGGTGCACCAGGTGTGGGTCCGGGACTACCGCCACGAGCAGGCGAAGCTCGACCGACTGCGCCAGCTCGTGGAGGAGGGGCGTCTCACCCTGCGGGTCGCCGGAGTGTTCCCGCCCGACCAGGCGGGCGAGGCGCACGCTCGACTCGAGCGGGGCGGAACCAGGGGCCGGCTCGTCATTCGGTTCCGCGCCGATCCGGCCTGAGTGCCTGTCCTGAATCTTGATGTTGTTTAGCTCTCGGTTGTCTTTCGGGGGGTCCAGCGTGGGACGGGAGCGTGGCGGGCGAGGCGGCGGGCCATGGTGCGGATCATGGCCCAGTGGACGAAGGCCGTGGAGCTGGCCGGGTCGCGTTCGTAGTCACGGGCGAGGCGGCGATGTGCGGTGATCCACGCCAGGGTGCGTTCCACCACCCAGCGTCTCGGGAGTGGCTGGAAGCCTTTCTGGCCTTCCTTCTTCCGGACGATCTCGACGGTGGTCTTCACGACACTGGCGGCCCAGACGACGAACCGGCCGGCGAAACCACC